>NZ_CP111120.1 GCF_026314945.1 Chryseobacterium fluminis | reverse complement strand
TATTAATATTATGTTAAATAAATTAGGATGGTATAGGATAAAGGGTGTACTTTTGCGGCACTGAAAAACCAGGAGTAGTTCAGTAGCGCAGAAGAGCTTTAAGGAGCGGAGAATATAGAACTGATATCTACGGATACATGAGATAAAAACTTTTTAATTTTTAGATGATAAAAGTTGCGGAGTTTAAATTTTTTAGTATCTTTGCAGTCCGGTAAAACGGGAGCGCAGGAGTAGAAGGATTGAGGTTTTGAGAGGGGATTAGGGTTAACAAAAAACTTTAAATTTTCTTTAAGAAAACATTTGGTCAATTAGAAATTTATTTTTACTTTTGCACACGCAAATACGATAAAGCGAAACGACAGAAATTAGCTAAAGTAGGAGCGGAAGAATAGAGATCATTGAAATACAATATAACAACCAAGTAAGGAAAAACTAAAGCGTCAAAACTTTGAGTGAGTCAGAACAAACATACAATGGAGAGTTTGATCCTGGCTCAGGATGAACGCTAGCGGGAGGCCTAACACATGCAAGCCGAGCGGTATTTGTCTTTCGGGACGAAGAGAGCGGCGTACGGGTGCGGAACACGTGTGCAACCTGCCTTTATCAGGGGGATAGCCTTTCGAAAGGAAGATTAATACCCCATAATATATTAATTGGCATCAATTGATATTGAAAACTACGGTGGATAGAGATGGGCACGCGCAAGATTAGATAGTTGGTAGGGTAACGGCCTACCAAGTCAGTGATCTTTAGGGGGCCTGAGAGGGTGATCCCCCACACTGGTACTGAGACACGGACCAGACTCCTACGGGAGGCAGCAGTGAGGAATATTGGACAATGGGTTAGCGCCTGATCCAGCCATCCCGCGTGAAGGACGACGGCCCTATGGGTTGTAAACTTCTTTTGTATAGGGATAAACCTACTCTCGTGAGAGTAGCTGAAGGTACTATACGAATAAGCACCGGCTAACTCCGTGCCAGCAGCCGCGGTAATACGGAGGGTGCAAGCGTTATCCGGATTTATTGGGTTTAAAGGGTCCGTAGGCTGATCTGTAAGTCAGTGGTGAAATCTCACAGCTCAACTGTGAAACTGCCATTGATACTGCAGGTCTTGAGTAAGGTAGAAGTGGCTGGAATAAGTAGTGTAGCGGTGAAATGCATAGATATTACTTAGAACACCAATTGCGAAGGCAGGTCACTATGTCTTAACTGACGCTGATGGACGAAAGCGTGGGGAGCGAACAGGATTAGATACCCTGGTAGTCCACGCCGTAAACGATGCTAACTCGTTTTTGGGGCTTTATGCTTCAGAGACTAAGCGAAAGTGATAAGTTAGCCACCTGGGGAGTACGTTCGCAAGAATGAAACTCAAAGGAATTGACGGGGGCCCGCACAAGCGGTGGATTATGTGGTTTAATTCGATGATACGCGAGGAACCTTACCAAGGCTTAAATGGGAATTGATCGGTTTAGAAATAGACCTTCCTTCGGGCAATTTTCAAGGTGCTGCATGGTTGTCGTCAGCTCGTGCCGTGAGGTGTTAGGTTAAGTCCTGCAACGAGCGCAACCCCTGTCACTAGTTGCCATCATTAAGTTGGGGACTCTAGTGAGACTGCCTACGCAAGTAGAGAGGAAGGTGGGGATGACGTCAAATCATCACGGCCCTTACGCCTTGGGCCACACACGTAATACAATGGCCGGTACAGAGGGCAGCTACACAGCGATGTGATGCAAATCTCGAAAGCCGGTCTCAGTTCGGATTGGAGTCTGCAACTCGACTCTATGAAGCTGGAATCGCTAGTAATCGCGCATCAGCCATGGCGCGGTGAATACGTTCCCGGGCCTTGTACACACCGCCCGTCAAGCCATGGAAGTCTGGGGTACCTGAAGTCGGTGACCGTAACAGGAGCTGCCTAGGGTAAAACAGGTAACTAGGGCTAAGTCGTAACAAGGTAGCCGTACCGGAAGGTGCGGCTGGAACATCTCATTTTAGAGTCTCGTTTTCGGACGAGAATAAACAAAATTAAGGTACTTCAATGTACCATGCACTTACTTAAAGCGAAGCTTTAGTTTTTTATTTGGTTGCTATATATATAAAAATACACACCCACTAGAGATTAGTAACAGGGAACAAGAGATTTTAGATTATAAATTATAAATTTTAGATTTAAAAGTTATTTAAAATTTTCAATTTAAGATTTAAAATTATAACGAAGTCTCGTAGCTCAGCTGGTTAGAGCGCTACACTGATAATGTAGAGGTCGGCAGTTCGAGCCTGCCCGAGACTACTAATTGAAGGGAATTGCAGATTTTAAATTATAGATTTTAGATTATAACATATTGTTTTCATTTAAAATTTATCATTTAGAATTTAAAATTTCTACTAGAGGGGGAATTAGCTCAGCTGGCTAGAGCGCCTGCCTTGCACGCAGGAGGTCAAGGGTTCGACTCCCTTATTCTCCACGTATTGTATGGTGTACGGTAAGTACATACGTATGATGTATGAGGGTAATTTTACGGAAATGTATATTCTACATAATGACGGAGCCGTCATTAGTACATATTTCGGGATTACATGATTACAAGATTTAAGATCATTGACATTAACGGTAAAGACATCACAAAGAGAAAACCGAGCACTTATAAGTGCTTGAGTAACCTAAAAATAGGAAAGAAATCGTTAAGGGCGTATGGCGGATGCCTAGGCTTTCAGAGGCGAAGAAGGACGTGGTAAGCTGCGAAAAGCTCGGGGGATTGGCACACACGAATAGATCCCGAGATGTCCGAATGGGGCAACCCGGCATGTTGAAGACATGTCATCTTGATGTTTACATTAAGAAGCAAACCCGGAGAACTGAAACATCTAAGTACCCGGAGGAAAAGAAATCGAAGAGATTCCGTAAGTAGTGGCGAGCGAAAGCGGATTAGCCCAAAAGTCTTTATATATTTAGAAGAACGTACTGGAAAGTGCGGCCGTAGACGGTGATAGCCCGGTATTCGAAAGGTATATTTTGATGATAAATGAGTAGGGCGGGACACGTGAAATCCTGTCTGAATATGGGGGGACCATCCTCCAAGGCTAAATACTCCTGAAAGACCGATAGTGAACAAGTACTGTGAAGGAAAGGTGAAAAGCACTTCGAATAGAAGGGTGAAATAGAACCTGAAACCGTACGCCTACAAGCGGTCGGAGCCCACAAGTTGGGTGACGGCGTGCCTTTTGCATAATGAGCCTACGAGTTAATTTTACTAGCGAGGTTAAGGACTTCAGGTCCGGAGCCGGAGCGAAAGCGAGTCTGAATAGGGCGCATAGTTAGTAGGATTAGACGCGAAACCTTGTGATCTACCCATGGGCAGGTTGAAGCTCTGGTAACACAGAGTGGAGGACCGAACCGGTTGACGTTGAAAAGTCTTCGGATGACCTGTGGGTAGGGGTGAAAGGCCAATCAAACTGGGAGATAGCTCGTACTCTCCGAAATGCATTTAGGTGCAGCGTCGCAATAAAGTTTATTAGAGGTAGAGCTACTGATTGGATGCGGGGGTTTCATCGCCTACCAATTCCTGACAAACTCCGAATGCTAATAAATGTTCTGCGGCAGTGAGGGCATGGGTGCTAAGGTCCATGTCCGAGAGGGAAAGAACCCAGACCAACAGCTAAGGTCCCCAAATATATGTTAAGTTGAAGCAACGCGGTTGGACTGCATTGACAGCTAGGATGTTGGCTTGGAAGCAGCCATTCATTTAAAGAGTGCGTAACAGCTCACTAGTCGAGCGGTCCGGCATGGATAATAATCGGGCATAAACATATTACCGAAGCTATGGATTTATAATTTTATTATATCTGGTAGGAGAGCATTCTATTTGCGCCGAAGCAGTATCGTGAGGTATTGTGGAGCGGATAGAAAAGAAAATGTAGGCATAAGTAACGATAAAGGGGGCGAGAAACCCCCTCACCGAAAGACTAAGGTTTCCTCAGCCATGCTAATCAGCTGAGGGTTAGTCGGGACCTAACGCGAACCCGAAAGGGGTAGTGGATGGACAATGGGTTAATATTCCCATACTTGCTCACACTAAAAAGGGGACGGTTCGACGTAGCTATTGAAGACGGACGGAAGTGTCAAGGCCTAGCCTTCGGGCGAAGCTGTTATAGTGAAATCGGATCCAAGAAAAGCCGAAGTGAAGCAACCCGTACCAAAACCGACACAGGTGGTCGAGGAGAGAATCCTAAGGTGCTCGAGTGAGTCGTGGCTAAGGAACTAGGCAAAATAGTCTCGTAACTTCGGAAGAAGAGACGCCAGCAGCAATGCTGGCCGCAGTGAAGAGGCCCAGGCGACTGTTTATCAAAAACACAGGACTCTGCTAAATCGAAAGATGCTGTATAGGGTCTGACACCTGCCCGGTGCTGGAAGGTTAAGGAAGGGCGTTAGGGTAACCGAAGCGTTTGACTGAAGCCCCAGTAAACGGCGGCCGTAACTATAACGGTCCTAAGGTAGCGAAATTCCTTGTCGGGTAAGTTCCGACCTGCACGAATGGTGTAACGATCTGGGCACTGTCTCAGCCACGAGCTCGGTGAAATTGTAGTATCGGTGAAGATGCCGATTACCCGCAATGGGACGAAAAGACCCTGTGAACCTTTACTATAACTTCGTATTGACTTTGAGTAAGTAATGTGTAGGATAGGTGGGAGACTTTGAAGCAGGCACGCTAGTGTTTGTGGAGTCAACGTTGAAATACCACCCTTTACTTACTTGGAGCCTAACTTCTTTCAGAAGGACATTGCGTGGTGGGTAGTTTGACTGGGGTGGTCGCCTCCAAAAGAGTAACGGAGGCTTTCAAAGGTACCCTCAGCACGCTTGGTAACCGTGCGTAGAGTGTAATGGCATAAGGGTGCTTGACTGTGAGACCTACAAGTCGATCAGGTGCGAAAGCAGGACATAGTGATCCGGTGGTTCCGTATGGAAGGGCCATCGCTCATAGGATAAAAGGTACTCCGGGGATAACAGGCTAGTCTCCCCCAAGAGCTCACATCGACGGGGAGGTTCGGCACCTCGATGTCGGCTCGTCACATCCTGGGGCTGGAGAAGGTCCCAAGGGTTGGGCTGTTCGCCCATTAAAGTGGCACGCGAGCTGGGTTCAGAACGTCGTGAGACAGTTCGGTCTCTATCTATTGCGGGCGTTAGATGTTTGAGAGGGCTTGATTCTAGTACGAGAGGACCGAATTGAACAAACCTCTGGTGTATCAGTTGTACCGCCAGGTGCACCGCTGAGTAGCTACGTTTGGAAGAGATAAGCACTGAAAGCATATAAGTGCGAAACTCGCCTCAAGATGAGACATCTTTTAAGGGTCGTTGGAGATGACAACGTTGATAGGCTACAGGTGTAAAGTTGGTAACAGCATAGCCGAGTAGTACTAATTACCCGTAGATTTATAGCCTATTGGTTGCTGTAATCTTAACTTTAATTAATTAATAATAAGACAAGTGCTTATAAGTGCAGAACTGGTTTTGCCTTTGTGATGAAATTTACCGATAAAATTTGTAAAATGTAAAAAGTAAAAAGTATCATGTCAATACATGGTACCTATTACAACCGACATGATACAAGATATACCTTATTTAGGGTGGTTTTAGCGGTGGGGCTCACCTGTTCCCATTCCGAACACAGAAGTTAAGCCCACCAGCGCCGATGGTACTGCGACAAGCGGGAGAGTAGGTCGCCGCCAGTTTTTTATTAAAAGTCTCATACATTCATTTGTATGAGACTTTTTTCGTTTTATAACCAGAAGATAGAACATGAGATATTAGATACTAGATGTCAGACTTCAGACAACAGATATAAGACAGCATACCAATAAGTCCCTTTTTTATTTACTGCTTGCAATTACCCGAAAGATTTTCTTTGCTTAATGGCTTTAGCCTAAAATTAAAATCTTTATTGCAGGATTCAAATTAGTTTTTCGCCTTATGTCACCAATCATCAGATACCCTCACAAACCATAAGCTGTTTCATAGCTTAAAATCTAATTTATAACACTAAAAATTTCCTGACCTTTTAATCTCCCAGATGTTTGGATGGGATTATTATTCTATTGAATTAAATCGCCACTTCATCGTTCGTCACTGATCGAATATCTTAATACAATCATAGTTATAATACGTAATCAAAACTACTGTTATTCCTGTTTTCCCACGCTTCACTTTCACGGTTTCCATTACCAAAAAAAATTACCGTTCTATATTATTTAATCTGTTTAAAAAATGATTACATTTATAATCTACCGTAAGTACCTTTTTATATTTTAAAAAATATTCCAAGGAAACATCCCATGAAATTTAAGCATATCCGGAAATAAAATAGCAACGTCATTCCAATCTTCAAGGTTTTAAAAACCTTGAAGATTTAATTACAACAGATACACTAAAGAAACCTCTATAAATACGCTCTATCCATTTACTTTCCGGCAGTTTTACCTTTTATAAATACATGGTAACTCTTCTCATATTTAAAAATATATTCCAAACATCCGTGAAAATTTTTACTCGTATCCGGAAACCCAAATAAGAACCACCATTCCAATCTTCAAGGTTTTAAAAACCTTGAAGATTTAATTAAACAGGCACCCTAAAGAAACATCTAAAAAATACGCTCTACCCATTTACTTTCCCTGTCAGTTAATTGCAAATTATAAAAAATTTCGGCAAAAATATTCTGTGATTTTCTTGGATGTGCTTTATATGAATTAATTTCGCTAATCGCTAATCGCTAATCGCTAATCGCTAATCGCTAATCGCTAATCGCTAATCGCTAATCGCTAATCGCTAATCGCTAATCGCTAATCGCTAATCGCTAATCGCTAATCGCTAATCGCTAATCGCTAATCGCTAATCGCTAATCGCTAATCGCTAATCGCTAATCGCTAATCGCTAATCGCTAATCGCTAATCGCTAATCGCTAATCGCTAATCGCTAATCGCTAATCGCTAATCGCTAATCGCTAATCGCTAATCGCTAATCGCTAATCGCTAATCGCTAATCGCTAATCGCTAATCGCTAATCGCTAATCGCTAATCGCTAATCGCTAATCGCTAATCGCTAATCGCTAATCGCTAATCGCTAATCGCTAATCGCTAATCGCTAATCGCTAATCGCTAATCGCTAATCGCTAATCGCTAATCGCTAATCGCTAATCGCTAATCGCAACTGCTATGAAGAGTAGTAAAACAGAGCCTTAGTAAATAGTTCAGAAAACATTGAGTTAATGTGAGTAAATATAAAAAGACTTTTAAGGTCAATGATATCAGTATCTTATATCAATAAGTTTTCCACAATAGCCCTTCC